>NZ_JTEV01000002.1 GCF_000786105.1 Bdellovibrio sp. ArHS | reverse complement strand
AAAAATCTATCATTCTAGCTATTCAGTTTTCAAAGAGCGAAAATTCTTAATTCAAAGCTTCGTTGCCGAAGCGCGAGGAACCAATCTTAACGATTTTTTTGTCCCCGTCAATGTTCTTTTTTTATTTTTTTCGTTCGAGACGAACGTCATAAATAAAAAATTGGTGGAGGCAACAGGGATCGAACCTGCGACCTTCTGAATGCAAATCAGATGCTCTCCCAGCTGAGCTATGCCCCCGAACAAAGTGGAGCTGTTTTCTCGTAACGGCCCAAAAAGGTCAATAGCTTTTTTTCGAAAATTTAATTCGCGGTCGAAGTTGCTTAATAAGTAAACCGAGGTTTCTGCCTCGGTTTTTAGCAATCTTTCTTTAAGTATCTGATTTTACGTTAATTTATGCGCTGGCTTTAAATTTTGACGCAACAAGCCTATTGAGCCAGGCTCTTTCCGTGGTGAGGTCAAATCCGACCTTTTCTCCACCAGAAACAATGGCCATATATACCTTTTTAAGAATCTCAACTTCATGATCAAGTCCATTGTCGGCGCCTAAAGACTCTTCGATGGCATCGAAGACACTAACAAGATCTGGCGTGGTCACTACTTTAGGAATACGCCCCATATCCAGACCCAGTGTTTCCAGCGGCTTGAATCCCACAAGGGTTTCCGTCAGAAGAACTTTTGTTCCATTCTTGAAGTTAACTTGAATGAACGGCTTACCTTCTGAATCCGCACGATGAAGGACTTCGTTCACTTCTTGAGAATTAAAGCTGAAGAGCTTTCCGTCCAGGTCCTGGCGAATTTGCACTCGTCCTGACTCGTTGATCTTTGCACGAAGACCCTTCGATGCATCGACAAAATTCAAGATGTGATCTAATTCAGCATGTGTCGACTTAGATTTAATACTCAAAATACCCTCCCCTAATTAAAGGGTGTCCCTCTCATACATGGTAGGTATCGACAATCCACAAAAGGACTTAACGACAAAACAAAAAAAGATAATAAACAGGTCCCTTATCCTGTCGCAATTTGAACTAAAATTGGAGATAGTGTTTCATCAAGAGATTCAGCGGCGCTGTGACTTGTTTTCGCTGTGCCGATTTGAGATAAGGGAAACGAAAGAGGCTACTTATGATCATCACACGCTGGCAGGCTCCGGTCGTTCCGAGCAAAGAACAAGTTCATATGATTTTGGAATCAGAGGGGTTGGAACCTTATGATGAGGTTTACGAACCGCAGATGAAGGTTCAAGATCATCGCCATCCTTTTGCTGAGGTTCGCATTATTGTTTCTGGAGAAATGATCTTTAATATTTCAGGAAATCAGTTCGTTCTGCGTCCAGGGGACCGTGTTGAAATACCCGCTAACACCAAACATTCGCACGTGGCACAAGGGGCGCAAGGGTGTGTCTGTGTATGCGCGCAAAGAGCTATTTAAGTTTCACCAAATTCGCGAAATAAAAAAGAGAAAGGGCTTCTTTCTCTTTTTTTATTTTTCAGGTTTATGCCCCTTCATCCAATTCAAATAATCGCGGATATTCTTTTCAAAACCCCGGTTCGTCGGTTCATATAGAGGCTCAGTCTGTAAGTCTTCGGGCAAATAATTTTGTTCTACCCAGCCTGTGGGATAATTATGGGGATATTTGTAGTCACGCCCATAGCCCAAATCTTTGGCCAACGCCGTTTTCGCCGAGCGCAAGTGCAATGGGACAGGCTGAGTCCGTGTTTTTTCAACCAGTGCGCGCGCATTGTTTAGCGCCATGTAAGACGCATTCGATTTGGGACAGCAAGCTAGGTAAGTGGTCACTTGCGCAAGAGTGATAGCCCCTTCTGGAAGTCCAATTGCTTCGACCGCTTGGAGACCCGAAACGGCGACGGAAATGGCACGCGGATCAGCATTCCCGATATCTTCTGAGGCCAGAATGATCAGACGGCGCGCGATAAAGACGGGATCTTCTCCGCCATCAATCATGCGGGCCAAATAGTAAACGGCGGCGTCGGGATCACTGCCGCGCACACTTTTTATAAAAGCGGAAATCAGGTCGTAATGCATTTCGGAACTTTTGTCGTAACCCAAAGGGTTTTGCTGCAAAAGCTCACGCATGTCGTTGACATCAAGGCGCTCCCCGTCTTCTTGATCCTTCGTGAAGTTATAAAGAATTTCCAGACTGTTGATCAGGCGACGAGCATCCCCGTCGGAATACTCAAGAAGATTGTTAATCGCCTCTTTAGTCAGAATTCGTTCGAGAGGTTTTTTATAGTGGACTTCCGCACGCAGAAGGATCTTGCTTAAATCCTCTTCGGAAAGACGTTCAAAAATCACCACGCGACAGCGGCTTAAAAGAGCGCGGTTTAATTCGTAGCTGGGGTTTTCGGTCGTGGCCCCCACCAAAACCAAATCGCCTTTTTCCACAAATGGCAAAAGCACATCCTGCTGAGCCTTATTAAACCGATGGATTTCATCGACAAAAAGAACTGTCTTTTGCTGGAACTGCAGGCGACGGTCTTTGCCCTTTTCTCCCACTTCGCGCAAAACTTTCGCGCCAGCATCGACTGCATTGATATTTTCAAAATGAGCGTTGAAGTGCTGGGACAAGGCCAATGCAAACGTGGTTTTTCCTGTCCCAGGAGGCCCCCAAATAATCAGGCTGGGAAGGTATCCTTTTCTTAACATCTGGCCGAGTTTCGATTTCGGCCCCAAAGTTTTATCCTGTCCAATAATTTCATCAAGGTTCTTCGGGCGAAGAATCTCAGATAACGGCGATGAACTTAAGGCGGCGCTAGATGATGAGAAAAGATCCATGCCCCTGTCGTAAACCATTTATCCGCAGAAATCACTGAAAGATTATGTAACTTTAAGATCTTGCCGCCTAACAGGCTGACATTGCAGGAGTTTGTCTTGCCGACGCAAAGTGGTGCCTGTTCACTGAAGACATAGGAGGAATGCATGCGCAGTTCATTATGTGTCGTGGCGGCGATTGCGATGGTGATCGGCGGCTCTGTGGCAGCCTATCAAGCTGGAGGTCAAAGCTCATCCCTCTTGCCAAAGGCGACAGGAGCCTTCTCTGATGGGACCTCGGTGGAAACCGTCTCTCTGCTGGTTACCGGCTCCAGCACTACGGCATATCTTTATCAAATTAAACAGGCAGATGGAACGGTTTGCTATGGGATCTCGGGAGTTTCGGGAAGTGTGATTTCGGCTCCGCAGATTTCCTGCATAAAATAAAAACCCCGGCTTGGACCGGGGTTTTTCGAGTATTAAACTTCTTAGTAGCTTTGAATCGTGATCGTCGTCTGCACTTTAACCGGAGTTTCGTTCTGGCTGTCGTCTCGTTCTAAACCGAAGACCTCCAGGGTTCCTGTCGCAACAAACTGATTCGTGGAGTTGATGCCGCCGCAATACATCGCACAGCCTGTCGCATAGGAGGCCTCCCCCACGGGAATGGCAGCTTCTTTGGTCGCATTGTTGAACCACTCTGTGCGCAAAGCCGCCAACTGGTCTCCGCCATATTCACACGTCACTGGCGAGGCACTTCCGGGAATTTGGATGGAAACGCGGATAAAGGCGATAATCAATGTTTTGCTGGTGTCTTTGCGGGTAAATGTGATGACGGGAATCTTAAAATAGCTCGCTGACACATCAGGTGTTGCCGCATCCGAACCGGCGTTTCTTTGCGCTAAACAACTCACCGCTGTCGCCGGAATGAGAGGCAGTGTTGAGGACGTGATCGACACGTCCACATTTCCATCTTCTTGGGCGCAAGCCATCAGATTGGCCGTTAAAACAAGGATCAGAACGTACATTATTTTTTTCATTCGTGTTCCTTTTAGAAGTCCTGAGTTTGCGGGCTTGAGGCGTCCAGGGCTCCGATGATTCTCGGAGTTAAGAAGACCAAAAGCTCGGTTTTATCTTTTCTCACGTTCTTCGTTTTAAACAGGTAGCTGATATACGGGACGTCTCGCAACCAAGGAACACCGGTTTCACCGTCGGTGGCATCACTTTGATAGATACCACCAATCACGGCTGTTTGGCCGTTCTTCACAAGGACACGAGTGTTGGCTTCACGGCTGTTCACGGCAAAAGCGCCCTGACCAGCCCCGCTCGTATCAGCACCTTGGAACTGTCTGTTCACGTTCACTTTCATTATAACAGAACCATCGGCAGTCACCTGAGGAGTCACCTCTAATTTCATCGTCAATGGTTTGAACTGGAACGTTTCCTGAGTGGCTGTCCCATTCTGAGTCACCTGACGTACAGGCACTTCCGTCGTTTGCGTGATGTCCGCTTTTTCATTCGTCATGGTCATGATTCGTGGCGCGGAAATGACCTTCACCTGCTCTTCGGTTTCAGAAAGCGCTAAAGCCGCCTGCAAAGTTCCGAAGACATCCAAAGTACCAACGCTCAGGTTGAAATTGAAGTTGCCCGGGGTTGTTGCCGTCGGATTGACGTTAAAGCTGGGATTCATATTCACAGGACCGCGAGCGGTCGAACCCAATTTGATAGGCGAACCGGTGGCTCCCCAATTGATCCCGATGTTGCGAGTGAAACTTTCTTTCGCCTCGACGATTTTTCCTTCAACCAGAACTTGCGGTGGTTGCGTATCCAAGCTGGCGATCAACTTTGCCGCTCTTTCCAGATTTTCTTCGATATCGGTAACAACCAGGGCGTTCGTGCGCACATCACCGACCACCCGACCGCGATCACCTAAGAAATCTTTGATTTTCTTTTCAAGCTCATCAACGCGGGCATAGCTAACTGGAAACATGCGAACTTTAAGAGGCTCAATATTTTTGCGCGCTTGAGCCAGCTTATTGGCATCATCTTCTTCGGCTCTTAAATCCTGAAGAGGGGCGATACGCAGGACATTGCCTTGGCGAGTGTAACCAAGCTTTTTCGCTTTCATAATGACAACCAAGGCCTGATCCCAAGGTACTTGGCGAAGCTTCAGACTGATGTTGCCTTTCACATCTTCGGAAAGAACCATGTTCACGCCGCTTTCTTCAGTGATGAAGTTCAAAGCGTCACGAATATCCATATTGTTCGTTTCGATAGAAATTTTTTTACCGTAGAACTTCGTGTTTCCAGCCAAAAATTCCTGAAGATTTTGACTCGGAAGAATTTGCTGTTGCGGTGGTTCTTCCACGGGTGTGGCCTGAACGGTAGAACTCGCTTCTCCAGAACTATTGGCTACGATCAAAAGAGCATTGCCTTCAGATTGAACCGTCGGCTCTGCCACGCCTTCGCGCAACTGGATCACAAAGCGGGCTGTTGTCGAACCCGGGTTTTGATAGGCATCAATCGCACCAACGCTGCCCTTGATATCACGAGTGTTCAAAGAACGCTTTAATCGGTCTGGCAACGTAGCATTGTCGACTTCAATAACAAACTGACGCAAATCCGGATTCGTGCGGGTTGTGTAAGTCAAAGGCTTGTTCGCATTGACGATCACCGTTCCGCCGGTTTCGTTAGCCTTAAATTGAAGATCCGTGATCATTGCCGGCTCACCATTGTTAACAACCGGCGCTGTTTCTTGAACGGGCGTGGGAATTGTTTCTGTGACCGTCGGCTCCGCCGGCACATCTGGAGTTGGTGTTGGCGCATCCGCAACTGTCGTATCCGCGAAGGGGTCCTCCGTCGGAGACGTTTCCTCAGGTGCAGGAGCTCCTTCTGCTTGTTGAGGCACGTCAGAAGATTGATTGATCTCTTCTTCAATGGCGAGGTCTTGGTCCCCTTGCTCCGCAGGAGCCGCTTCGGCCTGTTGGCCAGAGCCGGATTCGTCGAATTCCGCGAAATCATCTTGAGCTCCAGAGTCCGCAGGAGCGACCTCGGCCGAATCAGCGCCATCCAAAGATAATTCGTCATCCTCTACCGGACGACTGGCACAAGAGGTCAGGGATGCAATCATTGCACTTAGGATTAATAATCTAATGAATCCTTTCATTAGCTCCTCCTTAGGTATAAAAAACTATTTTCTCAACTCTAAAATGCGAGATTCTTTGATGGATTTCCCGTCCTCGTATTTTGTTTCAACGACGACAATTTCACCTTCGCGAATGGCCGCTACAAATCCTTCGTTTCGACCAATCTTAGAGTTTTTTGTAACTGTAAATACGGCACCGTCGGGATCACGCACCATCGCTCGAGGCGTTGATACGTCCCACAAAATACCCACGATCTGCAAACGATCGGTTTCCCACCGCTGCAAAGGTTCCAACACTTCAGCCGCAGACTTGTTCGCTTCAGTCAGTGTCGGACGAACCGTTCGGAATGGTTTGAAAGGGTCGCGTTTCCCAGTTGGGTCATACATATAACCATCGCGGGGAAGAATATCGGAGGCCGAAGGGGCCGGTGCTGTCACCGTGTCGCCCACAGGAATATCCATCGGTGGTGGCGGCACTGTCGGCTGAGCTGCGGGTGGCGTTTGAGCAGCAGGTGTTTCTGCCGGAGCGGCCGCGGGTTTTCCCGTCCCCCCTGTAGGTGGAACTTGGGTCGCCTCGACCTCTTTCAAAAAGTCAGCGGGAAGGTCACCCGACGAAGGGGCTTCCTGAGACTGCGCGGGCGTAATAAATCGCACGCTGACTGCAAATGCAAGCCAGAGTCCTATTGCCGCCACTAAAATGTAAGACACAATCCATCTTACAGACTTCACTTGGGAGTCTCCGTACCCTCAGGTTTCTTTTGTTCAGGCGCAAGCTTGTATCCTACAACCTGACCCTCAAATTTTAGTTTCCCGCCGGTCACCGGTTCGGGTCTTGTCACAATAACATTTTTCACGCGAGACATACGCTCTGCCGCAGATACCAGATAGGCAAACTGAGCCAACTCGGCGTAAGTTCCTTCCAAAGTCACCTCAACCGGAACTTCTTCAACGACTTCTCTTTTGATGTTTTCAGCGGGCTTTTTCATCTTCACGCTGACACCCGCATTACGAGCAAAATCATCAATGGCTTTATTGATATCAATCGAAAATAAAGCCGAAGGCAAACGACGAGAAATCTCCTGATATTTCTGGCTGAGTTGACCTACTTTTTCCTGCATTTCCTGCACTTGTTTTAAGGTCGCGTCCGTATCTTTCTTTTTCTTTTCTTCTTCTTGCAGCTGTTGTGTGACCGAAGCTACTTGCGAATCAATGGTGGAACCATCATCGTAAAGGGCATACCAATAAAAAGCGGTCAAAGCCAAACCGATGAGAAGAATTTTACCGACCTGTTGAGCTGCGAGAACTTCAAAAAACTTATTCATTCCGGTCTCTCCAACAAGCAGCTGATTTCAAACTTCTTAAGAATGGAGCCGTCCTGGGTCACCTCGCTAGAGCTGACCAGATTGACATCCATCAAGAAAACACTTTTTGTTAAAGCTTCCAGGAACGTGGACACCTCGAAATCACTCAATGCCAAGCCTTGGATGTTCACGCGATCCGGGTTGATTTGGATACGGGTTAACCAGGCTTTTTCCGGAATCAACGACTGCAAAAGATCCATGACCCGAACTTCCCGTTGTCGGTCCTTGGCCAATTTTTCCAGCGCCGAAATACGCGCTGCCATCAGAGCTTCGTCTTCTTTAAATTTTTTAATTTCTGCAACCGAAGCCGCCTGGCGCGAGTTATAACTTTGCAGCTCACTTAAGACCTGGGTTTTTGCATTGAGGTCCGCGACCTTGCCTGGAATGTTCTGATTTTCATAAATATAGAGAGCGGCAGGCCCCACCAAAAGTAGGACGAGACGCTTCAGCGCCTCCTTGCGGGCCTCATCAGGAGAAACAAAACCATCGGATGAAATTCCGAGTGAGGCTCCGACGGAAGGACTGACGGTAGAGGTGGCAAGATTGATCTTAATCATGTCGAATCCCCCACTTCACGAAGAGCCAAACCGGTAACTACGGCCGCAAATGAGCTGATCTGCTCCAAATATTCCGGAGAGAATTTTTTGGGATTGGCTTTCACGCGCAAGAAAGGATTGAAGGGCTCCATCAGGATACCCGTAACGCGAGAAACAGTTTCCGTTAAACCGGAAGTCGCCGAGCTTCCTCCGGTGAAGAAACAGCGGTTCAACACCAAGCCATTGGTCGTCGCACTTAAGAAATCCAAACTGCTGCGAATTTCTTCTGTCACGGCCTCATTGGTGGCACTGATAATCGAATGGACTTCGTCAGGAACTTCCCGACGAGAAATCGCACTGAGCTTTAAGGCTTCCGCTTCGGCCACCGTGACACCCATTGCTTTATGAATCTCATTTGTGTAGTTCGCACCACCCACAGGAATATCGCGACAGAAAATCACTTCTCCATTTTGCAGAACCACGAAATTCGTGATCGCCGCACCGAAGTTCAGGATGCCAACCACCTCACCAGGAATTTTTCCGTAGTTGAGTTCGAAGGCATTGGCTAACGCAAAACCACTCACATCGAGAACACCGCAGCTCAGTCCGCTGATCTCGATAACCTGAGTGTACTGAGTAACAAGTTCGTTTTGCGCGGCAATCAGAAGAATATCCATGGTGTCGGGCGAACTGCTGCCCGAGAGAATGTGGTGAGCCAAACTAATATTGTTAATATCAAACGGGATGTATTGTTCAGCTTCAAAACGAATTTGGTCTTTGATCAGTTTTTTATCCATGCGTGGAATCGTGATTTTTTTCACGATCACCGCAGTTCCCCACATGGCCGTCGCAAGACTTTTGCGCTTGGATTTGACTTCGTTGACCAGAGACTGAATTGCGATCCCTACAGATCCGATGTCCACGATCTCGCCACCAGAAACGGCATTGGGAGGTGTTGGCGCGAAACCAAAGGAAAGCAGTTGGGCTCCTTTACCATTGAAGTCCATTTCAGCAAGCTTGATGGAACTCGTTCCGATGTCGAGTCCGATAACTTTCTTTGACTTAAAAAACATGCTTACGCTGCTTCCCCAGTTGTATCCACCAGATGTCTTTTCAAAGACTTACGTCCTTTAGACGCAAGTCCTAAATAATAAAATTATTTCTGCTTGGAATGTGAATGTCAAATAAGGGGTCTAGCTTCTGAGACGAATATAAGCTTATAGTCCTAGGTCCAGCCAGACCTAGACCCCGGGTAAGAACAGATCGAAATACCAAAGAGCGATCGTTTCGCCGCCAAAAAGATAGAAAATAGCACCCAGAGCGAGATAGGGCCCAAAGGGAATCACCGTCTTTAGTCCAGCCTTTTGTTTTCGCGACATTACGATTCCGACAACACTCCCGACGATGGCGGATGACATGATAACAAAGGGAATGGCTTTCCAACCCAAAAGAGCTCCGATCCAAGCCAGAAGCTTGATGTCACCTCCACCCATGCCTTCGTTTTTAGTCAGTAGGTAATACACATAGGCCATTCCCCAGAGGAATCCGCCCCCCATCAACACGCCTAAAAGAGCATCCACGAATTCACGCTGTGGATTCAACGCAGCCCCCACGAGCCCGATGACGATTCCGGATAAAGTGAACTCGTCAGGCAAGATCATGTGATCGAAATCGATGAAAGTGCAGACCACCAAACCAAAAATGAAAATCAGATATTCGAGCAACGACCAAGAGAATCCCACATAGTGATAGCTGAGCGCGAACAGCGACGCCATGATCAACTCGACCAAAGGGTAACGGAAAGAGAATTTAGCACCACAGTGGCGACAACGCCCGCGCAAAAGGAACCAGCTAAATATCGGGATGTTGTCGTACCATTTGATCTGTTTTTTGCAGCTATAACAATAACTACGCGGCTTAACCACGCTTTCATCCTTGGGAAGACGATAGATTACGACATTGCCGAAACTGCCAAAAAGAGCGCCCAGAATAAAGAAAACAACTAAAAAGAAGATATCCTGATCAAACAATGTCTTTTCTCCTGAAGAAAAAATTCGTTACAAGAATTAAAATCAGAGCCCAGCCGGTCATGTGAGCCACCATCCAACCTACGTGAGAAGCGGGAATGCCCTGCTCAAGAAAGTAAAACGACTTCCAGTTCATGCGGTAAAGATTGGGCGTGATCCAGTGAAACACTTCAACTGCGTAGATAAAAGCCTGCTCTTTGCTTTTTTCCGCAAAAAACGCCAGATCCCCCAGCCAGTGTCCCAATAAAAACACCATCACACCGGCCCCTAATGCCAGAACCGGCCGCACAAGCAAACTGAAACAAATCACCAGGCAAAGCACCACAGCGCTTTCAAACCACAGACTTAAGCAAATAAAAAAATAATTTCCCCAAAGGTTCGGAGTTTTCCACAGACCTAAGAGGCCCCATAAAAGGACGGCGAGGGCGCCAATCAAAAGAGTGTTCAAGGCCAGGACCCCAAAGAGTTTACCCAGAATGAACTGATCCCGCGTGACGGGCCGAGATAAGATCAAAAGACAGGTTTGTTTTTCGATTTCTTTCGCGAGCAAGTACGAACCCGAAAAAAGAGCCACCCCTAAAGCGGCCACTTGGATGGCTAAAAAACCGAAGTCAGTAAGAATTTTTTGTTGTTCCGCGAAGGACAGGGCTCCCAATAAAAAACTGAGCGCCAAAAGAGCCACCGCTATTAAAACCACGACCAAAAAGACGCGTTCGCGCAACATTTCCCGCAAGGTCGTTCTGGCCAAAGCCCACAATTTAGCCATGGGCCTCCTCTTTGCCTTTCAGAACAGAAAATGCTCTTTCCAAACTTTGGAACTCGGACATAAACGCAGTCAGCACCCCGTCATAGAGAATTTGACCGCGATTAATCACCACCAGGTGCGAGCAAAGCTCTTCCATGTCTTGAAGCAAGTGGCTGCTGAAGAAAAGACTGACTCCCCGCTTTTGTTCTTCGCGCAGGATATCTTTGACCATGGCCCGACCATCGGGGTCCAAACCCGACATCGGCTCATCCAAGATCAGCAAGTCAGGACGCGTGAGAATTGCTTGGGCGATACCAATCCTTTGCAACATTCCTTTGGAGTAAGTCCGCAGACGACGGTCTTTGGCCTCCATCAAGTCGACCTTTTTCAAAGCCTCGTGCGCTCTTTCGTAAAATCCTTTTAAAGACGAACCGTAACAAAGGTTCCAGTGCAGCTTAAGAAATTCCATGCCTGTCAGGAATTCATAAAGATAGGGCCGTTCCGGAAGGTACCCTATGCGCGTTTTTATTTCACTGCTAAGAGAGCGCCCAAAAAAAAGAATTTCCCCGCTATCAGGCCGGATGAAATCAAAAAGGCATTTGATGGAGGTGGTTTTGCCGGAGCCGTTACTGCCCACGAAACCGGAAGTTTGGCCTTCTGGCAATGCGAAGCTGACATCCCGAAGAACGTGACGGTCCTTTTCAAAAAGACCGCCTTTAAACGTCTTATTCAGATTACGAACTGTCAGTACCGACATGTAGCTTAAGGTTTCAGCTCAAGTGCTTTTACCATCTCCCTGACAGGATCATACTGTTTAGAAGTGGCTGGCATCAAGTCGCGAGTCCCTAAAATTTCCGAGTATGTGTTTTTATCTTTCAAAGATTCCAAGATATCGATCAGGGTGAACATCAAAGTATGTGTGACTTTAGGATACAGATCATAGAAGTCCTGACGAACACAGAACGGATCGTTGGGAATCGGAGCACTCATCCAAAGCACACGGTATTTGGCTTTTTTATCCGTGGCAAAAAGCTTCCAGGCCCCCTGCTCGCCTTTTTCGTCATCACTGAAAACCGCGGCGGCATCGACCTTTTTGGCCTCTAAGAACTGAATGGACGCCTGATGGTTTCCAGAAAACGCCACTTCTTTAAAATCTTTTTGCTGAAGTCCCACTTTTCTCAGCGCTACCTGCGGGTACAAATAACCTGAGGACGACTTATCGTCGACAAAAGCAATGCGTTTACCTTTTAGGTCTTTCAGCTTTTTAATTCCTGATTTTTCCGGCGTGATGATCGCTGAAAAATAATAGGGATTGTGCCACACTTTTTTTAAAAGCACCTTCGCCTGCGCCTGTTGTTCGGCAAAAACATAGGTCGCCGATGAAAAGAACGCGAAGTCGACTTTTTTCGTCTTCATCGCTTCAATCAAGCCGTCATAGTTTTTGGAAACGTAAATATTCACTGGGATATTGAGCTTGGCTTGCAGCTCTTTGGCCAAACCAAGGCTTTGCTCTCTTAAAATTTCCGGATTTCCGCCCGGGATCACACCAATGGTGATCGCCGGTGGGGTGGCTTCAGCACCATTGGTTTCCGCCGCCTTCACAGTTGAAAAAACCAACAGCGTACAAAGTCCTAGAATGAGTCTTTTCAAAATTCCTCCATCGGGGTCAGGGCCTCGACAGATGATGACTCATTTCTTTCATTTTTCAAAGCAAGAACAAACGCCTCGGCAGCATCACTTTCCGTTAGACAAGGAATATTGTAATCCGTGCAAGCTCGACGAATGTCGAAGCTGGCTTCAATGGCACGTTTGCCTGAGGTGGTATTGATGACAAAGGCCACTTCGCCTGAGCGGATCTTATCCACACAGTGCGGACGTCCTTCATCGACTTTTCTTAACGAAAGACAGTTCACGCCATGGTCATTAAAGAAGGTCGCGGTGCCCGTCGTTGCCGACACACCATAACCCATTCTTTGCAGTTCCTTCGCCAAAGTGAGCATTCCCTCTTTATCTTTATCACGCAGCGAGAAGAAGACCTGCCCCATCTTCGGAAGTCTTATGTTACTTGAAAGAAAGGCTTTGGAAAGCGCTTCGGAATAATTCTTTCCTCGTCCCATGCTTTCACCGGTGGATTTCATCTCAGGCCCCAGTAACGAGTCTGATTCCGGGAACTTTTTGAAAGGGAAAACCACGCCTTTGACTGACACAGTCTGTGTCTTTCGCCATTTCAAGCCATCGAGCTTCAGATCTTTCTTCCTTTTGCCCAACATGGCCGCAACACCCAAATCAATCAACGGGATGCTGGTCGCTTTAGCCACAAAAGGCACTGAGCGTGAACTGCGAGGATTGGCTTCAAGCATATAAACCACGTCGTTTTTAACGGCGAGCTGTAGATTCAAATGACCAATCACACCGATACGGTCAGCCAAACGTTTACTTAAGTCTTCAATGCGTTCACAGGTCTCATCTTTCAAGCGATGTGGTGGCAATACACCCATGGAATCCCCTGAGTGCACGCCGGCGGCTTCGATGTGTTCGACGACTCCGCCCACAACAGTCCAATCCTGACCACGTACTAAATCCACGTCCACTTCCAAGGCGCCCGCCAGAAACTGATCCATCAAACAGGGCTTTTCTGCCGAGATATAATCCTTGTGGCGCTGGAAGTAAGAAAGAAGTTCATCACGATTCTCGATGACCTCCATGCGACGTCCGCCTAACACATAGCTAGGACGGCAGATCATGGGATAGCCCACAGCCTCTTCGTGTTGAAGAGCTTCTACGACGGAACCCGCCATTGCCGATTTAGGAATGGCAAAGTTCAACTCGCGACAGATTTTAGAGAATAGACCACGATCTTCCGCAAGATCGATGGTTTCCAAAGAAGAGCCTAAAAGTTTGTAACCAGCTTTCACCAATTCCGGCGCGACGTTGATCGGCGTTTGACCGCCTAACTGCGCCACAAAACCCATTGGCTGCATGAAGCGCATAATTTCAATCAGACTTTCAGCCGTCAGAGGTTCAAAGAACAAGACGTCTGAAGTGTCGTAATCTGTGGAAACAGTCTCGGGATTTGAATTGACCATCACCACTTTGCTGCCGGCCTTTTGAAAGGCCTTCACGCCACGCACGCAGCTGTAGTCGAATTCAATACCTTGCCCAATGCGATTAGGCCCACTGCCAATCACCACGACGGCGTTGGCGGCGTTCACTTTTGCAGAGACCGAAGGCCAATAAGAAGAATAGAAGTAAGGCGTGGTCGATTCGAACTCTCCGGCACAGGTATCCACCTGTTGATACTTCGGCAAAATACCTTGTTTTTCCCTGAGGGCGCGCACTTCGGATTCCTTTTTTCCCGCCAAAACGGCGATGCGGGCATCGGTGAAACCTTTTCTTTTCGCGGCAAGAAGCAGATCTGCATTCGCCTCGCTGAAGTCATTTTTGATTTTGCCTTCGAACTTGATCAGAGCCTCGATCTGTTCCAGGAAATACGGATTGATGCGAGTCAATTCTTCGATTTCCGCCACAGTTTTTCCATCGCGGAAGGCCTGGAAAAGATGATAGATCCGCTGACTATTCGGATAAGAAACTTTTCCGATTTCCAAAGCCACTTCCGGAATTCCTTGCGGATTTTTCTCAAGACTTGCCAACGCTTTCATCAGGGATTCTTGTAAAGTTCTGCCAATCCCCATGACTTCGCCAACGCTTTTCATTTGTGTCGTCAAAGAGTCCTTAGAACCAGAGAATTTTTCAAAAGCAAATCGAGGAATTTTTGTAACGACATAGTCCAACGCGGGTTCGTAACAAGACGGAGTGACCTTGGTAATGTCATTTTGAAGTTCGTCAAGGCTGTAGCCAATCGCCAGCAAAGCGGCGATCTTGGCGATGGGAAAGCCCGTCGCCTTACTTGCCAACGCGGACGAACGGCTTACGCGCGGATTCATCTCAATCACGACGCGTTCGCGTGTTGTTGGATGGACCGCGAACTGAATGTTAGCTCCGCCTGTTTGAATACCTACTTCATTGATAATCTTGCACGCTTCATCACGCATATGCTGATATTCGCGGTCACTTAAGGTTTGCTGAGGAGCGACCGTAATACTGTCACCGGTGTGCACGCCGCAAGGATCAAGATTCTCGATACTGCAGACGACGACGAATGTGCCCTTATGGTCACGCATCACTTCCAGCTCGAATTCTTTCCATCCCAGAATACTTTCTTCTACCAGAACTTCAGACGTCGGGCTTTCATGCAAAGCAGTCACCAGCATCTTTTTGTATTCTTCAGGCGAATAGGCAATCCCGCCCCCACCACCGCCTAGCGTGTAGTTGGGTCGCAGGATCATTGGATAACCTAGGTCCTCCGCGATCTGCATGCCATGTTCGAAAGTGCGCACCAGATGGCTTTTCGGATAGCGCGCGCCAATTTTATCCAACAATCCCCGGAAGATCTCGCGATCCTCTCCGGCCTTGATAACTTCAGGAGTCGCCCCCAACAGTTGGACTTTGTGTTTTTGCAGAATGCCTTTAGCGTGAAGATCAAGCGCCAAGTTCAGCGCCGTCTGCCCCCCTAACGTGGGGATCACAGCATCGGGCTTTTCTTTTTCGATGATTTTTTCAAGATATTCAACCTTCAGGGGCTCGACATAAACTCGGGTGGCCACCTCGGGGTCCGTCATGATGGTCGCAGGATTGGAATTGACAAGAATCACTTCCAATCCTTCTTTCATCAGGGCCTTACAGGCTTGAGTGCCGGAGTAATCAAACTCACAGGCTTGTCCAATTACGATGGGTCCAGATCCAATAATCAATACCCGTTTTAGGCTGGACTTACGCGACACTCTTTCCCCCTTTTAAATGCCTAATTTCCCCTCATTGGAGTAAATCATTTCAGGCCTTACATGTTTGTACTGTTCAAATTTATAACGCATTTTAATCAAACGAAGCATCAACACATCCGGATCCAAATCAGGATCCTTACGATGGCGTTTTACTTCGCTGAGAATAAACTTCTTCGCACTTTCCGGATGAAAACAGAAGCCGCGGGCGAAAACATAAGAATCCCCTTGCGGAATCAGACGCACCTCGAAAAGTTCATCCGGATCAAAGCCGAAAACATAAGACGACTGTTTTACGATCAGCTTTTTATTCGCCAAAAGATCTTTGATATAGACGTCGCCGTTTTTGATTTTAATAAACTCAAAAATAGAATGACGGTGCTGCTTTAAAATCTCTAAAGTCTTCAGTTCATCATCTGAAAAACGCAGCTCGCGCACCAGCAAACAAGCGTCCAAAGGAGTTTGACCAAAACCTTTGAGCTCGCGCGTGAAAAAATACCAATCATAAAACTGAGCCATACGGGATTCGTAGTGCTCTGAGTTTTCATCCAGAGTTCCGGCATTATCGAAGAACTCTTTTTTAGCCATGACTAATTCATCTTTGAAAGAGTCGCCGACAAAGTGATTCAGAATTTTTTCAATCAGTTTTTCGTAGTCGTTCATATCATCCGCTCAATAAAGAAACTAAACAGCCCGGACGCTTCATGCGGCCCCGGACAACTTTCAGGGTGATATTGTATTCCTAAATACTTCTTCTTTTCACTATAAAAACCTGCCACAGTGCCATCATTTAGGTTTGTGTGCGTGACCTGTGCGTCCGCAGGCAAACTGCTGGCTTCCACAGCATATCCGTGATTCTGACTGCTCATGTAAATCTGATTAAGCAGGGTGTCGCGAATAGGATGATTGCTGCCACGATGGCCGAACTTCAATTTATAAGTTTTAGCACCTAAAGCGAGCCCCAAAATCTGATGCCCCATGCAGATTCCAAAAACAGGTTTTACCCCGATCAATTCTCGCACGGTGCCCACTGCCATTTTGACATCTGACGGGTCGCCTGGACCGTTTGTCAGCATAATACCGTCGGGATTGTAATCCATGATTTCCTGGACGGCAGAACGACTGTTGAAAATACGAATTTCCGAACAACGCTTTTGCAGTTCGCGCAAAATATTTTCTTTGCTGCCAAAATCCAAAACTGCGATGCGCGGTCCGACCATGTTGTCTCCGCGACGGGTTTCGGGCTGTTTACGGGAGGCGAGATAAACCCAGTCTTTATCCATTTTCTTCTTTTCCGCAATCAAGACGTCGGCCTTTTGGCGCGCGTCCGTTTCAGAGGCGGCCTGAACCAGAGCGCCCCACGGAGTTCCCCCTTGGCGCAAACGCAGAACCAAGTTACGGGTGTCAATTTCAGTTAAGAGAGGAATTTTGTTTTCTGTAAGCCTTTTTTTCCAAGCCTGATCTCGTTCCGTGTCTTGAATCTCCAGACAGATAAATCCTTCGATCCAAAGACGATTGGATTCCCACACGTCGTCTTCAACACCGTAGTTGCCCTGCATGGGGGCCGTCATCACCACGATTTGCGCGAAATAGGAAGGGTCCGTCGCAATTTCCTCGTAACCGGAATGAGAGGTATTGAACACGACTTCACCGGCGCGATCTTCTCCACCATGCCAAAGGCCCGTGTAAACTTCACCACTTTCTAGTACGAGATAACCCTTCATTATTTTCCCTCCGTCACCGTGGCATACACGATGGCTTGACGAATTAATACGCCATTTGAAACCTGATCCAAAACCTGACAGCGCGGATCGTGCAAAACATCCGTATCCAGCTCGGTTCCCTGATTGATCGGCCCTGGATGCAAGATCAAGGCTTTCTCTGATAAAAACTGCAAGTTCGCCTTGGTAAATCCATAGTGCTGCCGGTAGTCCGTCAAAGAATATTTCGTCGCGTGACGCTCAAGTTGCACTCGCAAGGCCATCGCCGCCGTCGCCCAAGAGAGCCCTTCGCGCAACGAAGAGAATACTTTGCAGGAAGCTGTTTCAGGTAAAAATTCCGCCGGTCCGCAAAGCGCCACTTCATAACCCAGTTTTTCAGCCAGTTCAAAATGCGAGGAAGCCACACGACTGTGCCGAACATCCCCCACAATCAGAAGTTTTTGTCCTGCGCACGTTCCCAGATGTTTACGAAGAGTGTAAGCATCCAACAAGGCCTGGGTCGGATGACCTTTTTTACCCCAACCCGCGTTGAGGATCGGCGCCTGAACTTTTTTTGCAAGGTCTTCCAGATCTAAATCATCTCCACAACGAATCACCAAGAAAGAAGGCTTCATCGCATCGACGTTCAGCACGGTGTCTTCGTATGTTTCACCTTTTTCAAGACTGGTTCCTGATTTTCCATCCAGGCGCAGAGGATAAATCCCCCAACGCGCACAAGCGGTCTCGAAACTCATGCGGGTGCGCGTGCTTGCCTCAAAAAACAAAAGGGCTCCGGTTTTTCCGAAGCCCTCAACGTTCAACGCCTTGTCAGAGGCAGCAATTCTGTCTGCCACAGAGAATAGAGAATCGATTTTTGTTTTTTCAAGGGAACGAAGATCAAGAATGGATTTATTATTTCTAGATGACATCTAGAACCCAAGCCTATGGCTCGGGTTTCGAGATGTCAATACACCGTGGAAAAAACTCTTTGCCAACGCACTGAAGGATAGCGATCTCCACCCCATTTGTGCTGCCAATCCAGCGAGAGCCAAATAAACACAACTCGGCCAATCACTTGTGGCATGGGCACTGTGCCCCAATAGCGCGAGTCGTCACTTGCGTCCCGATTGTCTCCGAGCAAAAAAACCTCTCCGGGAGGAACGACTAAAGGACCAAAATCCTTTTCTTCAGGCTGTTTTTGGAAAATCACTTTCCAAGTTTTATCGCCAGTCGCTTCGTCGAAGATGTCAAAGAGCTCGGGATTGGGATTATCGCCGGGAATTTCTTCGGCCTTTTGATAAACAAGAGGCTCATCGTTCAGAACCAAACGACTCTTTACAATCTGCACACGATCGCCCGGTAAACCCACGACACGCTTAACATAGGTGACGCCGGGCTGATTGGGATAAGTAAAAACCACTAAGTCCCCACGCTCGGGCAATGAAGCACCCCACCGCTGTTGCGAGAATGGAATAGGAAAACCATAGGAGATTCGTGAAGAAAAAATAAAATCGCCAGGCTTTAGCGTCGGCTGCATGGAACCCGTTGGCACTTTATAAGCCGTCACCAAAAAACTGCGCACAAATAAGGCACAGACAACAGCTAAAATCAAAGTGGTCAAATACTCACGCCAACGGCTCATTCTTAAATGCTACCTAATGAATGCAGGGCCGCAAAGGTTTTTTATTGGAGTTTTTGGAAAAGACGATTGAAGCGAATTTGTGACGGATCACAGACAAACGTCATCGTCGGCAAGGTGCTTTCACAGGACAACCAGATCATCCAGGCCTTTCCAACAATGTAGTCATTTTTCACGAAGCCCCAGAAACGCGAGTCACTGGACTGATCACGATTGTCGCCCATGAAAAAGTACTGATTTTCAGGCACTGTGAAGACTTGCACTTCGCTGGTGTTTCTTTCATAGAGAAAGCGCACGGTGTGCGTATGCGTACCCAAAGTTTCGTGAAAATAAGAAAAACCTTTTTCGTTATCTGGCCGCTCTACCGGCTGCAAAGGAAGTTCTTCACCGTTCAGTGTGATCCGACCGCTTTGAACTTCCACATTGTCACCGGGAACGCCAATCAAGCGTTTGATGTAATAGACTTCAGGATTTTCCGGATACTTAAAAACAACGATGTCCCCACGCTGGGGTTGCGCCCACTGGAAAAGCCATTTATCGCTAAAGGGAACATGCAGACCATAAGAGAACTTTTTTACCAGAATATGATCGTGCACCAAAAGATTCGGGATCATACTTCCCGAGGGAATTACAAAAGGTTCGATCAAAGCCCAACGCAATCCCATCACCAGCAGAATAGGAAAAAGGAACGTTAGAATCGCCTGATTCCACGTTCCTTTTAAATTGCGGGTTTCGTCGTTATTGACCATCAACTAGTTAACAGAGTGAAAGAAACGTCCCCAGCGGATCGTCAAAGGATTGCACAGGAAGGGCAATGCCGGAATCGTTTCTTCACAAGAAAGCCATACAAACATGGCGCGACCTAGGATGTTTTGCTTCGGCAAGAAACCCCACACGCGGCCATCGGACGAGTTCATGCGATTGTCCCCCATAACAAATAAATGATCAGGAGGAACCGTCACCGGCCCAAAGGTTTCGTAGATATCGCCTTTACGAAGAAGAATTGCATGGTTTTTTCCACCCGGCAGATCTTCCGTAAACTCGACGTAATTTTCTTTACTATCATTGATGTTGCCGTCGCGTTGAAAGTCCGCATCACGCAACCAATTGAAGTCGTCCATGTTCGCGGGAACTTTTTTATCAACAGGTTTATCGTTGATGTAAAGGGTCCCGTTTTCATAATAAATCTTGTCGCCAGATTCGCCCACAATACGCTTGATGAAAAAGGTGCTCATGTCTTTTGGGTACTTAAAGACAATCACTTCACCACGCGCGGGCTCATTGAATTTCACCAGCCAGTTTTCACTGAAAGGAACGCGCAAACCGTAGGTCAGCTTATTCACGAAGATATGATCATGAATCAAAAGAGACGGAAGCATTGAGCCGGAAGGAATCACATAAGCTTCGATAAATCCCCAGCGGATGAAAAGTGCGATGAAGACGGCGAGGAAAAGAGATCCCCAACCTTCAGTCCAAAAATACTTCGTACGCCAGTTCCAGCCGTTCTTGTTGTTCGTCATGCTGTCTCCTTAGTCTTCAACCTTGAGGATTGCCAGGAAGGCTTCTTGAGGGACTTCCACGTGGCCGATGGCCTTCATGCGTTTTTTACCCTCTTTCTGCTTCTCCAAAAGCTTACGCTTACGAGAAATATCACCACCATAACACTTCGCGGTCACGTCTTTTCTGATCGCACCCAAAGTTTCACGGGCAATAATTTTAGCACCGATAGCCGCCTGAATCGCCACTTGATACTGCTGGCGGGGGATAAGTTCTTTCATCTTCTCGGCCAAAAGGCGTCCGCGGTTCTGTGCCTTTGAGCGGTGAACAATCAGAGAAAGAGCATCAATAGCTTCACCATTGATAAGAATATCCAGTTTTACCAGGTCCGATTCCTCAAAACCGATGAACTCGTATTCCAAAGAAGCATATCCTTTGGAGATGGATTTAAGACGATCGTAAAAATCCATCACCATTTCATTCATCGGTAACTTGTACTCGATGATGACTTTTTTGTCGGTGACGTACTCCATCTTCAGCTGAATACCACGCTTGTCCTCGCACAGCTTTAAAATACCACCGATATAATCCGTGGGCGTATGCAAAGTCACTTTTACATAAGGTTCTTCAAACTTCGTAATCTGTGTTTCCACCGGCATCCCGGAGGGATTTTCCAGCATCAGCTCGGTGCCATCGGTCTTCGTGATTCGATAAACAACCGTCGGAGCTGTCGTAATCAGATCGAGATTGAATTCACGCTCCAAACGCTCTTGCACGATTTCCATGTGAAGCAGTCCGAGGAATCCGCAACGGTAGCCGAAGCCCAGCGCCGCAGACTTTTCAACTTCGAATGTCAAAGAGGAATCGTTCAGGCACAGCTTGTCCAAAGCGTCCTTCAAGTTTTCATATTCAGAAGCAACGACCGGAAAAATACCCGCAAAAACCATCGGCTTGATTCTTTGGAAACCAGCCAGAGGTTCTGTCGCAGGATTTTTGGCCGAAGTGACGGTATCACCGACTTGAACGTCACGAATGTCTTTGATGCCGCAGATGATAAAGCCCACTTCGCCAGCTTCCAAGGTGTCTTGCATCGCCGGAAAGGGTTTGTATTTACCCATGCGCAACACTTCGTAATCGCGATCCGTCGCCATGAATTTGATTTTGTCGCCTTTTTTAATCACGCCATCCATCACGCGCACCAAAACGACAACACCTTGATAAGCATCAAACCATGAGTCAAAGATCAAAGCTCGAGGCGTCAAATTACGATCGGCCTTCGGCGGAGGAACTTTCTCGACAATGGCTTCCAGGATATCGGTGATTCCGATTTTTTCCTTTGCGGATGCATGAATGATCCCTGTGCAATCCAAGCCCACAGTGTCTTCAATCTGTTTTGCAACACCTTCCGGGTCTGCGGAAGGCAGATCAATTTTATTCAGAACAGGAATGATTTCCAGATTGTTTTCGATGGCCAGATAAACGTTGGCCAAAGTTTGCGCTTCCACGCCCTGTGCGGCATCGACAACCAGGATCGCCCCTTCGCAGGCCGCCAAAGAGCGCGACACTTCATAAGAAAAATCCACGTGCCCCGGTGTATCGATAAGATTGATCTGATACATGTTGCCATCTTTGGATTTGAAATCCAAACACACCGTTTGCGCTTTGATCGTGATACCACGTTCACGCTCAAGCTCCATGTTATCCAAGAACTGATCCTTCTTTTCTCGATCAGAGAGAGCTCCCGTCGCAGAAAGCAACCCGTCTGCCAACGTAGATTTACCGTGGTCGATATGAGCAATGATTGAGAAATTTCGTATAAACTTAGGATCCATTGAGCCTCTTTTTCGTGCGCCCATTATATAAAAGAAGCGCCGAGTTGCTAGAAACAACTCGGCGCAATGATTAAGCTTTTTTTTAGTCAGGACAGGGTGTTTCCCGGCACAAGACTGATTACTTTAAAGTCGCTACAGCTTCTTTCAATTGGTCCACTTTGTTTAGTTTTTCCCAAGTGAAAGAGTCTTCATTGCGGCCGAAGTGACCGTAAGCAGCCGTTTTGCTGTAAATTGGACGTAATAGATCCAATTCCTTCGTAATTCTTGCCGGGCGAAGGTCAAAAACCTTACGAACCGCTTGTTCAAGAACCTCAGGTCCCACTTTGCTTGTTCCGTAATCATTAACAGTGATGCTTACCGGCTCTGCCACGCCGATCGCGTAGGCTACTTGCACCAAACATCTGTCAGCCAAACCGGCTCCCACGATGTTCTTAGCAATATGACGAGATGCGTAAGCTGCAGAACGGTCCACTTTCGAAGGATCTTTTCCAGAGAAAGCGCCACCACCGTGAGCACCGTGACCACCATAGGTGTCCACGATGATCTTACGACCGGTCAAACCAGCGTCTCCCATCGGGCCACCTGTAACGAAACGGCCTGTTGGGTTGATGAAGAATTTCGTTTTGGCATCAAGCCAGTTTCCTGGGATGGACTTTTTAATCAATTCTTCCGTGATAAACTCTTTGATTGTCGCGTTGGAAACGCTTTCAGAGTGTTGAGTAGAGATCACGACAGCGTCGATACGCTTTGCAACACCGTTTTCGTACTGCACAGTTACTTGAGATTTTGCATCAGGACGCAACCAGTCGACACGACCTTCTTTACGAAGCTGAGCAAGATCCTTCACAAGTTTATGAGACATAGCAATTGAAAGAGGCATCAATTCCGGAGTTTCATTTACGGCATAACCGAACATCAAACCCTGGTCGCCAGCACCTTGATCGTCAGACAATGTCTCTTTAACACCGACGGCGATATCTGGAGATTGCTGTCCTACGGCGATCATGACGCCACAAGTTTTATAGTCAAAACCTTTGTCAGAGTGGTCATAGCCAATACGCTTAATAACATCACGAGCCACTTCAGAGAAGTTTACTTTCGCTGACGTTGTGATTTCACCGCCAACAACAACCAAACCTGTTGTCAGGAGAGTTTCGCAGGCAACACGGCCCTTGGGATCTTGATCCAAGATCGCATCCAAGATGCCATCGGAAATTTGGTCTGCCATTTTATCGGGATGCCCCTCAGATACGGATTCACTCGTAAAAAGGTAATTTTTCACTGCTTTCGTTTCCTCATTAGGAAAGTTGTTTAATGAGCTCGGCATGGAGCCTTGAAAAAGTATACTCCAAACCATCCTGAATACCCTACGCATTCAGCGAACGGCCAAACTAGCAAACGACTCAAAAGGGGTCAAGAACCCTTGGGTTTATGATAGTAAAAATAGCTCAGCTCCAGGAAAAACAAGGTGAAACCACCCACCAGACCGATAAGCCCCAAACCAATCATAAACTGAGTTAAAGTTCGACCGAGCTCGGAAAGCGTGGACTCTGGAACCCAGCCCGCCTCTTGCAGGAAAAACATCCCGACATAAGCAGTGGCTGAGATCAGCGTCCACAAAGCGGCATGCGCCCGATTGGTCAAAAGGCCGACAATCAGGGGCAAAACAGCAAACCAAATGAGCGTGGGAGCGTAAAAGCCGCCCGTAAAAAAGGAAAAAGAAAACTGAAATGCCATCCCGGCGACGACCATATTGTAGGCCGCGACCGTCATCGAACGACTGAGCCGATACACCACAGGCGATAAAAGATGAATTGTGGAACAGATTACGCCGATCATCCCCAGGGTTCTTCCCTGAACAAAAAAAATGGATATGAACGAATACGTCCACATCAAGAGTCCCGTAATGAGCGTAATCAAAACCAGCAACCGAGATTTATAGCGAATCGTCATGCTGTCGTCAGCTACAGCTGCGGAAAAAAGAAAGCTTCCCCAATAACCTTGAGAATCGTGCGTCGTCATAAATTGTCCAAAACGTGCCAGAAAATAAAAAAACAGGGTGGCCTTTGCGCCACCCTGTTTGTTGTTCCATAAAATTTCGTTTATATCTTAAAAAATATCAAGCTGCTTTTTTAAAGCGAATGGCCTGATCCAAACGTCCTTCTTTAGAAAGCTCCGGCTTTTTGTGATTCTTGTACTGCTTGCTGGTTTTCAAGAATTGTTTTTCCAGTTTCTCAGCCGCGGCATCCACCGCACCGTAAACGTCCGCACCATAAGCGGAGGCTTTAAAATATTTTTCGCGGGTATTTATGGAAACTTCAACACAGAATTCATTTTTTGTTTTAGAGAAATAAATATTGCCATAGCCTTCTCTAAGCAAAAAGCGACCGATTTCCTCCATACGTTCCTCGGTATAATTCACAAGTGCGTCGGAGTGATCAAGGTGCTTAAATGTGTAGTTGAGTTTCATGGGTTTCTTCTCCTTATTGGCTGCTTATTCAGCTCTTAGTTCTTTATCGGCCTTACCCGACCAAAGATGAGCCTTATTTTGAGACTCATTTGGATTTATTTTTGGTTAATCGGCAGTGCTTAAAAATTTCGAGGTGTTCTCTATTATTTAAATATCGACTGACCGGGGCCATATGATCATAAGCCGCCCGACAACGCCCCTGATCCGCCTCAATACGCGCATCGAAATAAGAATCTCGAAGCGCGGCAGGCAGCCGATCCACGTGGGTTGGATTTAGTTTTCCGTCTTTTAACTTTTTTTGATACTCAGCCAGCGCTCCCCGCGCTTTTCTTTGCAACTGTTCAATATCCGCATAGCGCGGAGGAATCGGCCGACGAATTTTTTCCGAAGCTTCCAGGGCCCCCTCAAAATTGCCGGCGGCAAAATACTGATGAGCTTTCGCATAGAATTGCGCGACTTCTTGGTGATCTTGTTCTGGCACTTTATTTTTAAAGGGATGGGCGATATAGCCTAAACTTAAACCGGCAAAAGCGACCAGGGATAAAACTCCCCATTGTGCGAAGGAAGAATGCGGAAATCTCATGCTGAACTTATCGGAAGACCCCGACCAAAGATGAGTAAATTCGTGTCTCAGGTCGAGACGGCTCGCTTTTTTTAACCGCGGAGAGGAAGGGCAGAAATGGAAAGGCTGAAGCCCCGATTTAACGAAGCTTCAGCCAAGGTTCGGCGACTAAAGCGTCACCATTTTTTTATAATACTCTAAAAGTTTCTTCGCCCCGTGGACGAGATTCTCTTGCCAGTCGTTGTGAGCATTATGATCGGCTCCGTCTGTAATGTACTTAAGCGAAATAAGTTGAACTCCCATTTTGCGACACACTTTTGCCAGTGCGTAGCCTTCCATATCAACGAGATCGCAAGAAACTTTCGGAGTTCCTGTTTCAAAACTATCACCTGTTCCGCAAATCCCCTTGGAAAGCTCGTTAAAATAAGGGATCAGCTCTATCGCCGCTGGAAGTGGATCAAAGGGAGTTTCGCCGACTTTGAATCCCAAAGGGGAAATATCCATGTCTCTTTGCACGAACGCCGAAACTTCGACCAGATCATGCGTTTTAAATTTAGAACTTCCCGCCGTTCCCAGATTGATCATCACCTTGCATTTGGTTTTATGAATGACATCCATGGCGGTTGCCGCCGCGTTCACCTTGCCAATGCCGGTATAGAAAATTTGAAATTTTTCTTTTTCGAAAAAACCTTGGGATTCCCCAGGCAAAGCCATCACCAAAGCGACATCATTAATATTGAACAAGGGAATGCACCTCTTTGTTATTAAATTTCATCTTATTCAGAAAAGTCAGATTCACCAGGACCGCGACCGCTTTCACGTCGTAGCCCGCCAGTTTGCTTAAATCAATCGCCGCCTGCAAGGTTCCGCCAGTCGCCAAAACGTCATCAATAATCATGATCCGAGAATTTCCTAAAGGCAGTTCAATTTCGGCCGAGCCATATTCCAAAGCATAAGAAAGCTTCAAAGTCGGTGGTGGCAATTTCCCCGCCTTACGAATCGGCAGAAAACCTTTCTTATGAGTCGCCGCCATATGCGCCGCCAGAATAAAACCCCGCGATTCAATTCCCGCAAAATAATCAATCTGCGAAAGATCCACATCCTTCACCAAATTACGAGATACAAAGTCCATCGCCTCGGCATTTTGCAAAAGAGGCGACATATCCCGAAAAAGAATTCCCTCTTTGGGAAAATTAGGCACATCACGAATCAAACTCTTCAAATCCACGGCATTCTCCTAGCAGAAAAGAAAACGACCCAAAACCCATATCTTAGATACAGAACCCTGTCGAGTAAAGTTTAGCCAAAGCCCATCAGCAAAGATCCAGCCCAAAAAAAATAGAAGATGAATTTCTTATTCCAAAACGAAGTAAAATCTTTTTTACCGAGAAACAAAGTTTGCTTGAAGAGGGGCTGGGTATAGCTCCATCGCAGAGCGGCCTTAGCCGGCGCCACGATGGCGCGAACCGCGCAAAGCGCGGCGGTGACCGAGCCAGGAAGGCGTGCCGCTCGAAGCATGGAGCTATACCCAGCCCCTCTTCAAGCAAACGAGCACTCCGATAATAACTAGAAGTACTTCTTCCGCTGAGAAGAAGGAAGAATCTTAAGCATGTCGCGGTACTTCGCCACCGTACGACGAGCAATCTGAATCCCCTCCACTTTCAAAAGATCCACAATCTTCTGATCCGAAAGCGGGTTCTTGGGGTCTTCCTTCACCACCAGGTCTTTGATTTTGATCTTCACCGACTCGGATGCCAAAGCATCCCCGTCCGAAGAACTGATCCCGGAGTTGAAGAAATATTTCAGTTCGTAAATACCTTGGGGCGTGTGCACGTACTTGGCCGTCGTCACCCGACTGACTGTCGACTCATGCATGCCGATGTCATTGGCGATATCGCGCAAAACCATCGGTTTTAAATACTCGGAACCTTTTTCAAAGAACTCGCGTTGATGCTTCACAATGGATTCCGCCACCTTGTAAATCGTCCGCTGTCTTTGATGAATCGACTTGATCAGCCATACTGCGGAACGCAGCTTATCCTGGATGTAGTCTTGAGTTTTATCACCAGTGGTCTTGCCACCTTTAAGCATATTTTTATAGAAATTTGAAATTTTCAGACGCGGCAAACCGTCTTCATTCAAAGACACCACATAGTCGTCGCCGACTTTGTAAACGTACACATCCGGGGTCACGTAGTGTGTATCGCTGCTGACGAAAGCGCGACCCGGCTTCGGATCCATCGCGTAGATGATTTTACACATCTCGATAACGTCTTCGACGTCCCGACTTAAAGCTTTCGCGATGGCTTCATAATTCTTCTTTTCAAGATCCTTCAGGTGATTGTTAATCAGGCTGACTAGATCATGGGTGTCTTCTTCCAGGTGTTTGGCCTGAATCAACAGACATTCTTTCAAATCACGAGCGCCGACGCCCGGAGGATCGAATTCGTGGATCAGGGTCAAAGTATCTTCCAACAGACCCAAATCAATTTTTTCCTCTTCGGCAATCTGCTCCAACGGAATTTTGATATAACCTTCGTCGTCGATTGCGCCGATCAAGGCATCCGCCGCCTGTTCCTCTTCTTCGGAAAAGCCGTTCATTTTTACTTGCCAATAAAGATGATCATGCAAAGTCTGAGACGCCGTGATGACGTTCTCATAGTTCATGATTTCTTCAGAGCCCGCCATGCCTGACTGAGGAGGTTTTTGGTTGGCTTCGATATAGGATTCCCACTCGAACTCATCTTGTTTTTGCGGGTCCTGGACGTTGTGGTCGGGAGACTCGGAGTGCTCCACTTCAGTTGCAGCTTCTTTCGTGCGCTGAAGATCTTCTTCCTTGAGGGTTTCTGCTTCTTCAAGAATAGGATTTTCTTCCAGCTCAGAACGAACCGCAGACTCCAACTCCATACGCGACATCTGCAAAAGCTTGATGGCCTGTTGCAGCTGCGGAGTAATCACCAGAGACTGGCTCAGGTTCATGGTCTGTCTGAGAGCCATTAAGAGTATCCTTTCGTGCGCACTAAGGTGCGGCTATAGAATTATAACTTAAAGTTTTCCCCAAGATAGAATTTACGAG
Source organism: Bdellovibrio sp. ArHS (assembly GCF_000786105.1). Classification (NCBI taxonomy): domain Bacteria; kingdom Pseudomonadati; phylum Bdellovibrionota; class Bdellovibrionia; order Bdellovibrionales; family Pseudobdellovibrionaceae; genus Bdellovibrio; species Bdellovibrio sp. ArHS. Next base: position 9,254 of record NZ_JTEV01000002.1, on the reverse strand, counting down.
CTATTTCAGAATTTGCGATTTCATCAGAACTTCCGCTAACCTGAATCTTCCCGTCCTTCAGTATATAAGCATAATCGCAAATACCTAAAGTCTCACGCACGTTATGATCCGTGATCAGAACTCCTATACCTTTGGCCTTAAGATCGCGGATGATATTCTGAATGTCGGCGACCGCAATGGGGTCGATCCCGGCGAAGGGCTCATCCAGAAGAAGAAACTTCGGCGACCCCGCCAAAGCTCGGGCAATTTCCACACGACGGCGCTCACCACCCGACAAAGCATAACCATAGCTGTCGCGAATATGGCCGACATGGAAGTCGCCAATCAACTGCTCCAGTTTTTCGGAACGTTGGGCGCCCGAATACCCGTGCGCCTCTAAAGCGACGATGATGTTTTCGGCCACCGTGAGTTTTCTGAAAATGCTGGGTTCCTGCGCCAGATAACTAAGCCCCACCCGCGCGCGACGATACATGGGTTCCTTGGAAATATTCACTTCGTCGATGTTGATAGTTCCAGAGTCTGACTGAATCAACCCAACAACCATATAAAACGAAGTCGTTTTACCGGCGCCATTAGGTCCAAGAAGCCCTACGACCTGGCCAGATTCCACGGAAAAAGAAACGCCATCAACGACCTTGCGTTTTTTGAAGGATTTCGAGATGTCTTTGATGGTGAGCATACTCATTGTTCTTTGTTCTCCACTCGGGCCCGGACCCGTTCTACTTTAACCTTTTTTCCGCCCTCAAGAAAGATGATTTCCTCGCCCGTCAGCTCATCGTTATTTTGAATGACCTTAGGGCGGCCCTTAAAGGTGTATTTATCAGCTAAGAGGTCCAGATTCACGCTTTCTGATGTCGCAAATTTATCCACGTCACTTACCCGCACGCCCCCCGTCACGGCCACGGACCCCAAAAAGTTGGAAGCACGATCATAGAGGAATGAGGCGGCCGGCCCTTCAAGTTTCATATTGTCGTAGTTCATGCGCACCTTGCCGAAAAACTTGGCCTCGTTATTCTTGCCACTGAATTCAGCACCATCAGCCACGATATCGAACTTTTTGCCATCCTTAAGAGGCTTTTCCGCACTGACTTGATCTTGAATCAACATTTTCGATTGATCGACGAGGACCTTCATACGACGACCTTTTAAGTTCATGCCGCCGCCCGAATTATCATTGGGTCCCTGCATGGCAACATCTTCGGGGCTTTCGATCTGTCGGGTTTTCGAAGAGTAAAAGATCGAAGGGGTTTTAAAAACATAGCCGTTTTCAGAGCGGGTCACGACATTGCCTTCGACACTCAGATCTTTGGTTTTATCATTAATCGTCCCGGTATCTCCGGTCACCGTGAATTCCACCTTCTCGTTGTTATAAAAAAGGACTCGGACTTGGCGAAGCTTCCACGTTCCGGCCGTCTGACTGCCCTCTGCGGAAATCGCGAACAGTTCCCAATCACGGGTGCCTTGCTGACTTTCAACAAGGTGCACGCCCTGCATCTTTTGTTCGGTCAGGTTGCTGGGTTGTTCCGGGGGTTTTTCACCGCGGCTGATGGCCTCGGCCTGTTCCTTGGCGAGTTGTTCTTGCGCTTCGACGCGCTTTCGAACAGCGGCCTCGTCTTCATGTTCTAGGTGATTGGGGAAAATAATCAGAATCTCAACAAACAGAATGATGAGAAGAGCCGCAAATATGAGATTCTTAAATTTCGCCATATTTGCGCATCATATCGGAACTTTAATTGGAAGTCGATTCTTGAGGCTGTTTAGTCACTGCGAAATTAATTTCGCCAGCACCCGCCTCTGTCACCGTGTACAACACCTTCTTAACAGTTAGGAAATCGACGCCCTTGTCGGCCTGGATCGTCACTTTACTCCAAGCATTAGGGTCTTCTTCAACTTCGCCTCGTGTCGTTTCGACAACGTCCCGAATTTTGTTTTGAAGTTTGCTTTCCTGTTCGGCTTTGGACTTTGCCAACGCCTCTTGCAGAGTTTCTTTCAATTTTTGAATATTCCAGTCTTCTGCGGCCTGAACTTCCTCGAAAGTCGCGACTGTGTCTTTATCCAAAAGAATCTCTTTGTTGGAGATCGTCACCACGTGAGCGGGCTTTAATTCTCGCACACTGGAAGCCTTAGGCAAAACGACTTCTTTAGGAATATAAAGAATTTCGCCCGTGGCATTGTAGTTCTGCAAAAGAAAGATTACGAGAACCGTGAACATGTCCACCATTGCCGTCAAAGACAGCAACGCTGTGACGTCACGCTTCCCCTTACGTTTGCTAAGAATATTGTGATAACGGTGTCTTTCACCCGGTCTGAAGATGGCCATTACTGAGGCCCTCCCGTTGCGACAGAAATTGCTGAAAAGCCCGCGCTTAAGCAATTGTCCATCGCCTTAATAAGCTGTTCATAAGGAATCGCATCCGCAACGCTCACCACTGCATCCACTTTTTCAGGATAAAGCTGTTTCACGCGTTGCAATTGCGCGACAAGGCCCGCATCGTCAAACTGTTCATTCACCATGGGCAGACTGATCACTTGTCTTCCAACAGTTAAGACATAACCGCCCTCTTTCACGTCCACCTTCAAAACCACATCGGCATTAGGAGGAGGCGTCGGATTGGGCTGCGTATCTGATTTTTTCCCGTAAAGTGAACTGCCAATCTGAATCATAGACACTTGAGTCCATACGGCCGTGATCAAGAGGAACGTGATCAGCACGCTCATCAAGTCGATGAAAGGCACGAGATTCAACTCGATATTCTTTTTTCTGCCGCTGGATTCGCCACTATCTATGTGAGCCATTGAAAACCTCTAAGATGACTTAGTCTTTAATCTTTTCTCTATTCGCTACGACCAGATTCAAAAGACTCATGCTGGTTTCAACAACTTCGTTTTCTGTTCTTTGAATACGATGCTGGAATAATCCGTAAGCCACGATAGAAATGATCGCCACCAAAAGACCGAATGCCGTACAATTCAAGGCATGCGAGATACCTTTTGAAAGCTCTAAAGCTTTGGTCGCTGGGTCCGCCGCAGCCACCGCGCGGAATGAACCGATCATACCGATGATTGTACCAAGAAGACCCGCCAGAACGGCGACGTTACCAAAAACGGCGAGGAATGATGTCCAACCTTCGACTTTCGGCATCTCTCTCATCACCGCCGCGTCCATGGCTACTTGCACTTCTTCGTCAGGACGTTTGTTCATCGCTTGCACAAGACCCGCTTTCACCGTGTTCGTCAGCGGTGCGGGACGAGCATCACAGTAGGAAATTGCCTGGCGCAGGTCGCCGGCTACAACCATACGGAAAATCTGATCAGTGAATTCTTTTTTATCCACCGAAAGGTTTTTTAGTTTCATCAATCTTTCTACGATCACAAAAATCGCCAAGATGGCAATGACTGCGATTACGTACATGACGAAGCCACCCTCAGCGAAAGCACGCTGGATGAAATTCATGTTGTCTGCTGTTACTGTTGGGTTCACGGGGACTCCTCCTTAAAAAATCTTATCCGACATTGTCGGTTTAAAAAACTTAGTTACTTGCTGGGTTCAATACGAACGGATACGCCTGCACTTCAGCCACAAGGCCTGGTGGCGGCTCCGGGAATGTCCAGCTTGCCAAACGATCACGGATGCAATTTTCAACTTGAGTGTTACCTAAAGTTGAACTTTTCACTTTCACATTACGCGCCTGCCCCTGGGCGATAATTTCCCAAGACAAGACGATTTTTCCTTCAAGACGGCGGCCTTTTTCCAGTGTATTCAAGGCGCGCTCATAACAACTTTGCAGTTCGTGCTTCTTCGCGCGAATCACTCGGCGAATAGCCTCTTTGTCGATGGTTCCGTCAAAAGACTCTTCAAAACCACCGCCCTCGATCGCCACTGTCGTTTTGCTTCCGAAGCCATCACTGGCCCCATAAGCGGCCTGACCCGACCCACGACCTTTGGTGCCAATATTGGCAATACCCTGAGTCGCCGTTCCTTTGCCGCCAGCACCGGCATCTTTGAATCGCGAACCAAGATCATCTCCGGCACGGTCTTCGTTAAAGCCCGCCGTTCCCGTCGCTTTGTCGGCCATACCTAAAACTTCACCGGCACCCGAATAAGCTTTGTCGATATTTGCACGACTTCCACCACCACCAAAGGCGCTGAAAAGTCCGACCTTAGAAAGATCTTTATTCGAGGATTGCGCGTTGGCCCCAGCCGTGTTGCCCGTCTTGATCGCGCCACCTTGACGAGTCGAGGTGAATTTTTTCGTACGATCTTTGGCATTTGGTTTCGGTGCCACTTCACTAGCACGAGCCGCCTGTTGAGCTTGTTGAGCCTTCTGGCCCGTCTGCCCTTTTTTCTGCGCCTCCTTCGTTTGATCCGAAACCACCACTTTTTGTGGCGTCGGAGAAGGTGTTGGTGTTGGCGTCGGAGCCGGAGGAGGCGTCGGTGGCGGCGGAGTTGGAACCGGTGTCGCCGCTGGAGGAGGATTATTAAATATCACTTGCGCGATACGCTGAACTTCCTCTTGCTTGTTTTCCTGCCAGTCTTTTGGAATTGTCGCAGAGATGTATAGGGCCAATAAAGCCACCATCACAATGGACATCACCACGCCCGTCATTTCCGAGCCCGTCAACATCAATGGCGGCAACATGGGAACAATCGGAGCTTGCGGTACAAAACGAATATAGATACAGATGTTACCACCTGGCAAAGTCACGCATAACATTTCGTTCTGATCGACACGAACATTGTACCCTTGACCACCACGTTGGGCTTTTCCGTTACGAGCTAAATCTTCGACAGGTTGAATACCCGCCGACGAAACCAGCTCAACGCCCATCTCGGCCGTTGTATTTACCTTCAGGCCGCCAGCCATATCCAAAAGAGGATAGTTGCGAGGGACCAGTCCATCGGGAAGAGAAATCGAGTGATCGCCCCCCGCATTTACACGAATCGTTTTATTTCCTTTAAAGTGGTACGTCGTCAGAACACGTTCTTTCCACGTCACCAGAACTTCAACAGTATTGCCTTTGCCCGGTTTCAAGTGATTACGCAGATCGTGAATCTCGCTGGGCGGAGCAAAGGTTTTTGATTTCTTCAATTTTTTATAGGAGACCCGTTCACGGCGAATTTCTGGCTTAACAGGGGCGGCCGTGATAACAGGTTTTTCTTCCATTTTCGGCGCGTCCACGGGAATGACTGGTGGAGCCACCTTGATCTCTTCTGTCTTTACCACAGCGGCGGGCGGCATCGGAGCCACTTCGGGCTTTTTCGGTTCTGTTGGTGCGACAGGTATAACCGGCGTAGCCGCGGCACTTTGTCCCGGAGTCACCTTAGGTTTAGGAACACCCACAAAGAAGGCAATTTTAAAAGGACCGACTTCAATTTCGTCACCGGAACTAACCGCTTCATCTAGGACGGCTTGGCCATTCTTGAAGGTTCCGGAAAAAGAGCCTAGATCACAGACGTAGTAGCCGCTGTCGCGCAACTCGATCAGACAGTGAATCGGAGACACTCCGTCCCCGTCTAAGTCCAAATGCACTTCGGCGTTATGACCGATCACGATCTGATCCTGGTCAAACTGCTTAACGCCTACGAGCTGATTGTTTTTGAAAATTCTGAATATTAAAGGCGCTCTCAATTACCACCCCGAACCCGCTGAATATCTTCTGTTGTACGTCTCATCTCGGGTAAAAAATTTTCTCTAAGCTTGATCAATCTCTTGTAGTTAAAATTCTTCTTTTGGAAGAGATAAAAAAGATCCGGCTTTTGCGTGGAACCTTCGATCAATTCATCTTCGAAGTTCAACGTTGCCTTTCTTTCTTTTTTAACTGTCGTTGTCGTGGTTGTTGTGGTGGCCGTACGACTGGATGATTGGGCAAAGCTCACGTCAAAAGCCAAGATCATTGCCACCATTACAGTAAGTTGTTTAACCAATCGCAACATAGTTTCCACCTTCATCTATTTTAAACCAGCTTTCGCCTTATTTTCCAAAGCAATAATTTTATTACGAGTCTCCGAGGGTCCACCTACAAACTTTAGTCTGTTAATGACGTCCAGTCCCTCTTGATACTTGCCCATATTTTCTACTAACAGTGTTGCATAATTATAGAGTGTTTCTTTGTTGTTGCCGTTATCTTTCAAAATCTGCGAATACAAATCTGCCGCTTTTTCATATTTACGATGGGCCGTCAAAGCTATCGCGTAGTTATTCAAAACACGAGGATCACGCACCCCGCGCTTGTAGGCCGTTTCCAAAACGACTTGAGCTTTGCCATAGTCCTTTTCCTGAACATAGATCGCACCTAAGTTGGCCGCGGCTACCGCTTCTTCATTATTAATATCCAAAGCTTTTCGGAAAGATTTGATGGCTTCTCTTCTTTCACCCTGTGCAAGTTGTACAATACCCAGGTTTGAATAGAGTTCTGCCATCTTTGGACTTGCCGCAATCGCCTTGGAAAGCAGATAGCGACAAAGATCAAAGCGACCGCGTTTGTAGTGATACATCGCGAGTGCATTCAAGGCTTTGGCATCATTCGGTGACTGCGTCAGAATTTGCGTAGCCGCTTGATAAATCTTTTCATCGCTTTGGGCTTTAATAGCTTCATTCAATGCCGCGTATTGCGAAGGTGTCGTCGGCACTTGGGGACGGACTGGTTCTTCGGCAATTGGTGCCGGCTTAGGCTCCTCTTTTTGCGCCACCGGCGCGTCCATCACCGTGGGGCGAGAATCCGCTGCCTCCGTCTTACTCTCTTTTTTTGAAGAGGATGAACAGCCGGCCAAAATAAGCAATGTCAGTAGTAGTCCTAGCTTTTTCATTCTATTGCCCCATCCAGTTTACCAGGCGGATGTCTGATCCGATCTCACCACCGTTATAGTAAGTTTTCGGATCGAGTTTATTCATGTATTCATAGGCCGTTTTAAAGCCGTCGTTATAAACCTCAAGTTCCCAACCGCGTTCCACGGCAAGCTTGAAGCCCTCTTTCGCTTTGGTGTTGAACGGCTCTGCGAATTTTTCGACACCGGCTTTGTACTGCTTGGTCTCCTCCGCGTTCAACCCCGGCGGCAAAGGCGCATTAAGTATCGCCTGTGCCAGGTTCAGATTCGCTTCCCCTAGAACACTTAAGGCACTGACGATTTCTTCGGCACTGTCGTATTTAATAACGTCTGCCAGTTCCCCAGTTAACTTCGTCAACAGAGCCACTTTTTTGTCGGCAGCAGCTTTCTGTTTGTTGGGATCCGCAGGGAAAGTAACTGCTTTTAGATCCTTGAAGGTCTGTTGTGCTTCAGCGAATTTGATTTTCGCCGCCCATGAGGCCCCCGCACCTTTTTTATTAGGAGCAAATCTTTTCTGAATCGCCAGAGTTTTCTGTCTCCATTCGTCGGCCTTAGTTTTCGCGCGTGATCTCTCGGACAGTTCACTGACCCAGTAAGCGCTTTCCACAACTTTTTCCTGATCGCGTCCGCCGCCTTCAACATACTCTGTATAACGAGCTACAGCCGCTCCGATTTGTCCGGCTTTGCGGTGAATCTGCGCCATACTAAATACCGCTTCAATATTGTCAGCGTGTTTTTTATTCACTTTGGTGAATTCCGTGTAAGCGCGAATCGCTTCATCGGATTTACCCAAAGCTTCATACAATACGGCCGCGTTGAAAATCAGATTTGGTGTCAACGGGTCCGCTGGGTTTTCTTGAGCGGATTGTTTATAGAGCTTCGCAGCCTCTTCAAATTGGGCGGAATCCTGATACTGTTTTGCTAACAAACGTCGCGCCTTTGGCTTGAGCTTATCCGCTGAAGGATCTTTAGAATCCAAAACACCTTGATAAGATTCGATCGCCGGGCCATTCATACCCGCACGCTCGAAGTTCACACCGGCATTAAATAAAGCCGTCGTTGCCAAAGATGATTTTGGGTTTTGTTTTGCAAATGCCTGGTACACCTGGGCACTGTCCGCATACTTCTTCTCAAGCTCCAAGTCCTGCCCACGCTTAAAAGAGGCTTTCTCCAGAACACCGCGGATGTCCGCGCCCGCCTTGGAAGAGGCGATGGAAGGCACCGCCAAGAGTTCGGCCCCGGTTTTTTCCAAACCGACGTAATCCTTCTTCAGATTGTAGATATCCAAAAGAAGGTTGGCGGAATATTCTGCATACTTCGTGTTCGGATGCTGTTGCACGATTTCGCGGAAGTGTTTGGTCGCTTCATCAAAGTGATTGCTTTGATAGTAAAGACGGCCAATACGGAACTTGATCTCCGCAGCCTTTTCAGTGCCCGGGAACTTTTCGATATACCATTGACCGGCTTTGATAAAACGGTCCACTTTCGGCTCTAAAGGAACCGGATCCAACGATGTGCCGACGCGTTTTTGCATTTCCTGATCCGAAGGAATACTGCGTTCAACCGCCAGAATCAGATTCTGTGCTGATTTGCCATAGAACTTGCTTTGCGGGGCATTGTCCACAACCCATTTATACTGGATCGCCGATTCGTCATACTTCTGCATATCATAAAGAAGTTCACCGTAGTAGAAGTGCATATCCCCTGCCGAAGCAGAATCCGGGAATTCGCGTAAATACAACTGGTAACCTTCATTGGCCAAAGATTGCGAGTAAGGAGCCCGAGAGTTTTGCGCCGTCTGATGCTGTTGCAAAACGTAGTTACGAAGCGTCGTTTCGCGAAGCTTGTAAGAATTTTCGATCAGCTCCTTGTTGTTCTTATTGGCTGCGTACCACGTGCCATTGGCATCGTAGTCTTTCACCCAGCCATAAAGCTCTGTTTTAAAGCGAGACGTGTTCTTCGCGTAGTAGTAGTTCTGAACAATTTGATATTGGTATTCGAAGGCCTTGGGAGCTGTCGGATTCTGTGAAATCAAAAGTTTAAAGACGTCTCTGGAGGCGTCTTTATTACCACGATCAGAGTACTGATAAGCCAGACGCTCTAGGTAAGGCAAATATTCGTTGCCTACGAGGTTTTTAAAATACGAAGCGGCTTTGCCAGGATCTCCGCCTTCAGCATAGAAGATCACGATATCGCGCAAGGCCTCGCCTTCAAGGCGAGTGCGGTTGACGGTACGACGACCCGCCAATTGTTCGCCGGTTTCGGCTTTACCGCTTTTAATAATAAACTCTAGGTAATTCATGGCCTGTTGCACTTTTCCAATACGGAAAAGACACCAAGCTCCCTTATACAGAGCGAAGGTGTGCAAACGATGCCTTTTTTCTTTGATCAGATAAGCATACTCTTTATAGGCTTTCGCCCCTTTTTC